>NZ_CP154628.1:0-5581 GCF_051148895.1 Terrisporobacter vanillatitrophus | reverse complement strand
TTTTTCACCTTCTTTTTTATATTTTACATATATCTATCATATTAGTGCTATTAAATGTTTTTGTCAAAACATTTAACTTTATAGGTATTTTGACAGGCGTATCAAAATATAATAGAGCCATTGCATGGAGCTAAGAAGGAAAAATAAATAAAATAGAGTATTTAATATTATGAAGGGGGGGTTACTTATGAATTATTTACTTCGAGGAATATCAGAATGTATAATAGCAATACCTTTTGCATTAATAGTATTTGGTATTTATTATATTTGTACTAAATTTATTTTGAAAAAGAAAATAGTCTTAACTTCATTAGATACTTTATGTAAAGCATTATGGATTATTATGTTATTTACTATTTTAAGTATAACTGGTATTCTTGAAAATGTTATTAATAAAAATTTTAGAGATATTCACTCAATAATAAGCATTACTGAATATATAGATTTCTATGTTTTTAGAGATGGGTTAACACTTGCTACAATATTAAATTTAATACTATTTATTCCTTTTGGCATATTAACTATAATGATTTTCAAAAAGTTTTCTTCTAGTATTTTAATTGGATTGTTTTTTTCAATAATAATAGAATTTGTACAAGTATTTATAGGAAGGTTTGTACAATTAGAAGATATTTTTATGAATACTTTAGGTTGTGTGATTGGTTGTTTCTTAGGCTTTATAATTTTAAAGTTAAAGGAAAAGGGCTATATATTAACAGAGCTTTAACTACTTATTATAATAATTCTTAATTAAATAAAATCCAAAAGCCAGATTTTGAAAAGCTTAAATCTGTCTTTTCACTTTTTATTTAATTAATTTTTTATTATATATATTAAATGAAATTATTAAACCGATAGTGATGATAAATAAACTTATTATAAAATTCATTAACGAATATTCTAAGTGTTTACCTGAAAGTAGATTTGTTAATATATGAGCTAATAAATTTGAAAACAGACATAATAGAAATAATTGAATAAAGACATTTATTAGACCCTTTTTAAACCAGGGACAAATAGATAAATTATTATATTTATTATGTAATAATTTTTGTAAAGAAGTAAAAACAACTATTATTATAGAAAGTACACTCATAAAAATTCCTATAAGTTTTATAATGTTAATTGAATTATTAGATGAAAGTTTAATAAAACTAGTATTAAGCTTTAATATATTATTTAATTGATAATCGAAGATATCATTTTTCTTTACCAAATATTCAAGGTCACTTATAAATTCACTTAGTGGGAAGTCTTCACTTAAGCCAACTATTCCATTTGTTTTCTGTAAATAAAAGAAGTTAGTAAACATTACTTCTTCAGTAGAATTAAATTTAATATTATCTGACACATTAAATGACGGTGTAATAATATATGTATCCAAGGATTCTAAATTATTTGAATCTAAAGGATTTAAAAGGGTATTTTTTTCTAAAATCCCAACTACTTTAAACTTGAATTTAAAATAATTTAATTCACCATCAATTGTATCACCAACAGAGTAATTGTTTTTAAAATCATTGCCTAATAATATAGGAATAACTTGATTGAAATTTTTAAATAAAAAGTCTTCAGAGGTAAACATACGACCTTCGCAAACTTTTATATTGTATTTATCTAAAATAGATTCACTAACAATTTTATTTTTTATACCAGATAATCTTTCGCCATTTATAACTACATCTCCATTTTCATGAATATCTTTACTATACTTAAATTCATTATAAAACTTTTCTTCACCATTAAACTTTTTTAAATATAGTTGTTGATCAATATACTCATAATAATTAAATTTTGAATTATTAATCAAATCACTATGGAAACTTTTTAGATTAGAAAAATAGGATTTGTCTGAAATAACTTTTTGTTCTAGTTCTGAATTTCCATGTAAATTATCTGCTATTTCGTAGTTAATTTCATTGTTCTTTATATTTACATGTGTATGTAAATTAATATAATTTTGTATTATTAGATTAGTAAGTATAAGTGTAAAAGATAATTGAAAAACCAAAAGTAAACTTAGTAATTTAAATTTTGATATATTATTAAAATTCATTTTTAATCTCCTTAAATGTCTTAAGTTATTGATATTTTATAAAAAAATAACCTATATGAAATAGGCTATTTTTTATAAAATAATTGTTTTATTTACCGTAGAATACTCTAGTATAGAATCCTGAATGCAACATATATTTTTTAGTGTTAGTTGCCCAGACTTTACCATAGCCAGTTTTTCTTGGGCTAACTGATTTTCGTAACCCCAAAAGATATGTAGCAGCAGATGTGTAATGATACACCCCGCCATTGTTTTGAATATTAACCCATCCACGCGAACAAAATGTTGTATGATCACTATTATATAAGTCTGAAATTCCGCTAGTAATTTTATCGGCTGCAAATGAATTTGTGCAATTTCCACCTAAAGCAGCTATTAAACATAATCCTACGATACTCTTTTTAAAAATTTTTTTTAATTTCATATGGCCCCCCTATAATAATACTTATTTATTTATATATTCAATTAAAAATATAAGATTCCCTCTAAAACGGTATATAAATTCTATTGTTTCAAGCATTTCAAGAGTCTTAAAATGCTTGAAATTGATTTAAATGCATCTCATAATATAAATATTTTCCTAAAAAAATTAATTACTTTTTTACATGTTTTTATTTTAGGTTTGTAAAATAAGTTATGCTTGTGTTACAAAGGAGTTACTTTTATAACCGATACAGTTTACAATAGAAATTATAAGGTTATTTTTTTATTGGGGGTGTAGGAGTTGAGTAGTTTTATAAACAAGTCTTTTAATAATCAACTAGAAATATTGAATGATTTACTCTCTGATGGATTAACTGTAAAAGAAGTTAGAGCTAATTTAGGAATTGGCGAAAAAGTTTTACAAAAGATTATAAAAGAAAATGGATATAAGTATGACCAAAGGCAGAAGAAATATATAAGTAACACAGAAGTAGTGAAAAGTAACACAAGTAATGAAAGTGTTGAAAAATACATGGATAATGAAGGTTATCAAAATAACACACCTGTAACATTTAGGTCAGAGGAGTATCATAAACTGTTGGAAATGATTAAGAATTATGATGAGATGACTAAGAAATTAAAGCAGATGGACCAAGTTTATGAGTGGTATGAAAAGAAGATATTAGATGAAAATATAATTGATATAGAAATACCTAAATTACAAATCCTTGATAACGTAGAACAAAAAGAAATAGTAACTAGAAGTTTTAAACTGTATGCTGATGTAAATAAAGACTTTAAGAATTTTTGCAATAAAAGTAATTATAAGGCTCAAGATATAGTTTCTGTCGCTCTTAGGGAATTTTTAGACAAGTATGATAAGTGATCAATTTGAAGGATAATTAAAAGAACTAGGGACTGATGTAATTATTTGTTGACTAGATAGGAAATAAATAGTAGAATTGATTTATAAAATTACATAAAAAAAAGTTTCAAACTTACAGTATCAAATAAGACCTAGGAAATCTTACTTGATATTAAACCTACAAGTGTCGAACCACTATGTAAGAGTTGGTAAATTTAAAACTTCTTTAAGTAACACGAATTTAAAAATGTATTGGAACCATACAAGTTTAAAAATGAGTTACTTATAATCAAATTATGTATAAATTCTATCATAGATATACATAGATTTGCAATAGAAAAAGGAGTTATTTAATAAACTAATGATTATACAGCCTGTTCCAATTTGTGGGACAGGCTTTTTATATTGTAATAAATTAAAAATTGAATAGGGGCAACAACATTGAAGTTGCAGAGGGTTTTATAAGGAAGCGTGTTTGACCTAGAGCCAAGGGGATGAATAGACCTATTCATTGTCTAGTGCCAACAGAAACACTTGGGTAATCAATCCCAACAGCATAATAATATTCATCAGTACTGGATATTATAGGGGCTGAAAGTGGTAACCTTGCACCACAACAAAAAAGAGAAGGGCATGAGGCATTCCTTAGTGGGATTATCAAATATACCTGTGCTACGGGGGGGAATGGTAGCTTATATTAAGTTATAAATGTATTAAGTTACAACAGGTTGATAATTACGAGTACTGTGTCTTGATCCTTGCATGGTGGTAACATGCCAGGGGGGGTGATATACCTTTTCAAGATAGTTTTCCTACACTTGTGTGTAGGGAAACTATGTCAAATTACAGAAAAGGTGATAGATTAAAAGAATAGTAATTACAAGTAAAATGTTTAAATTAAACAACTTTGACATAGTTTCTATATACTTTAGTGATATGGTAAAAACAGTATAGAAAATTGTAAATCTGAATACTCAGCTGACAAATCTACTGACATTAGTATAAAAAAGTATATATGTCAGTAGATTTGAAAGTAGCAATAGTGTAATTACTAGTTAAAAAAGCCATGAAACACTTTCTTCTATGACTCAAAAAATGAATGCTTTTATGAAGGACTAAATCTATTTTTTTATATCTAAAAACTAAATTTCTAAGCTAATGTTATTTAGTTTTTCTAAGTGATTTTTCATTAAAGGATTTAATGTTTGTAAAAGTTCTTTCTCTAAAGAATCTGTAGAAAAATATTTATCTAAACCAACTTTAAATTTAAAATTAGATATTAAATCAATTTTATCACCACAAGTTGTATCATCAAAAACATTAATTTTAAAATTATAAATATTATTTTTTCCATAATATATGTTTTCAGATAGAGCAAAATCATGAATGTCACATGCAAGTTTATAAAAAGGTTTAATATAATAAATACCTCCTTTAAAACCTTCATAATCACATTCTACTATTTCTACTTTTGTTCCCTGAAGATTTCCATTACTCATATACTTAGAATACGTTTTAATCTTTTTTAAGGTACTTTGCGACTCTTTAATTGTCTCTTTTAGCATCTCCTTTGTAGTTTTTAAACTATGTATTTCTTTTTTTAAATCTTTGTACTCTTTTACACTCATATGTTTATGAGAACCTATAAAATCTCTTTCAAAACCTTCTTGGCTCATTAAATTTTCTATAAGGTCAGTTTCTTTTTTTCTCCATTCTTCAAATGAAGATCCTTGCTCTTTTAATGCTTTTTCATAAGAAACTCTTTTTCTTAAACCTTTCCCATAATGTGCTACTGGAACATAATTTATATGCAAATGTGGATTGGCTTCATCTAAATGCATAACTGCATTATAAACTTTTAAATTTGGATTTCTACTTTGAAAGGTTTTCATATATTTATCTAATATATTTTTTTTCAAACCTACAATTTCGTCTGTAGTGTTTTCATCTTTACTACCTATAGCTACTATAAGCTCTCTTTGATGTTCTGTTTTTTTATCGTTTAATATCTTTTTATAATAATCATTTATTTTCCTATCGTTTCTTTTCTGTTTGGAATTATATTCTCTTACAACTTCATCAAATTCGTTCTTATAAATTTCTCTAATATCTTTTTGAATATAATAGATATTTCTTTCTAATTTATCCAAATCAATATCTTTGTTTCCAAAGATATTGATTCTATTGTTATGAGAAATTGATGTCGTAGTATCAGTATGAAAACTTATGCTACTCAT
>NZ_CP154627.1:0-19448 GCF_051148895.1 Terrisporobacter vanillatitrophus | reverse complement strand
ACTTAATCCCCCTCTTGGTAAATTATTTGAATTTGTGATTTTTTATTATCGAGTATTTTTTATGATTGTTGGTTCTGCTACAATTTTCTGTGCTAAGAACTTTAAAAGTCAAGTATCGTAGAGCCACTATATAAACTAATTTGATGTAGTAAACCATCACTTTTATATAAAACTATTGGAATACACTACAAATTATTTTTTTTAAATTTCAGATATTCAAGTCGTTCTAATTTATATTTAGTATCTTTTAAAATACCTCTATCCACTAATGGATCTTTTTTTAAATAAAAATAAATCGCCTTCAATATAACTGTATTTAGGTTGTCGCTATCTCTTGCTGATTTTAAGTCTATCTCTTTCTTTAGATCAAGACTCATAGTAACCATCGTCCTTGTATTATCTTTACTTATTGCCATTTAAACCTCCTATAAAACTCAACCATTTTTATTTAAAAAATGATAACACTATTATTAACATTATTTACAATTAGATTTTAACATATGAGATAGTACATAAGCAATTCAAATGGTGTTTTTAATTTTATTCATAAAAAAGTATAATCACTATATTCTAAAAAAAACATTGATAACGGAACAAATGTTCTGTTAATATATATATATGATTTAATTATAATGGGGGTGAGGAGAGTGTTTTCTAAAGATGAGAAAGAAATTGTATTGAGTTACATAGATGAAATGCTCCAAATATTTGATACTGTTTTGATAGATGAGTTTGATGAAAAAGAAGAACCTAATATTTTTTGTAATGGAAGGAGATTTTTTAAAAAAGACTTTGAATCCTTGAGATTAAAAATTGACTCATTGAGTTAAAAGAAGTTTAAACTTTTTAATAGTGTCATAACTTAAAACAATATATTAAAGATATTATAGAAGTTAGAGATTTTATTTGGAAGAAATGGGAAGAGTTATAAAAAAGATATATTCAAAAAAATGCAAATAGGTTTTATATAATATATAATAGCTATAAAGGTGGTTCCAGAATGAATATATTTAAACAATTAGACTAATTAATAAATGAACTTAGAACTATTACAAATTATATAGATAGTCATAAAGATAATCTATTCAAAGAAGATTACTATTCATTAAGAATTAATGAGATTTCTAAATCGTTTAGTTATATAAAAACGTATATAGAAATAAATAATAAAAGGGGCATGTCAAAAGAATTAGAAAAAATAAGAAACATAGCTAAAGATTTAGCTATAGAAACAGATGAATTATATAATTATATTATGAAAAAATTTGAAATAGAAATAGGAAAATCTAATAACAGAATAAAATATATAATAGAACACTTGTTATCGTGAACATTCACTAATACATTAAAATCACTAAAAAATATAAGTAAAAACAATGTTTATACAAGACAATAATGTTCAAGAAAATAAAGAATCTTTTTAATACAGTCTTAAAAAGGTATCAAAATTAATGCTAAATAAAAAAGTACCAAAAGTGGTTAACTCATTAGTTATAGTATATTAACCTTATAGTATTAAAATAAATGAACATTACTTTTAATATATAAATAGAGGATACAAAATTATGATATATGGATATTGTAGAATTTCAACAAAAACTCAAAATATAGAAAGACAACATAGAAACATATTGGCATCATACCCAACAGCTAAACTTATATATGAAACTTATACTGGTACAAAATTTGAAGGTAGAAAAGAATTTAATAAGATGCTGAAATATGCTAAAGAAGGAGATACGATTGTATTTGATAGTGTATCAAGAATGAGCAGAAATTCAGATGAAGGTTTTAAATTGTATGAGGATCTTTATAACAAAGGAATTGAATTAGTATTCATAAAAGAACCACACATAAATACAGCTACATATAAGAAAGCCTTAACTAATAATGTGCAAATGACGAATACCGTTGTTGATAGCATTTTAAAGGGTGTAAATGAGTATTTAATGACATTAGCTAAGGATCAAATAAGAATAGCATTTGAACAATCAGAAAAAGAAGTTAAAGACCTACAACAAAGAACTAAAGAAGGTATAAAAACAGCAAGAGATAATGGAAAGCAAATAGGACTAGAAAAGGGTACTAAATTAACTACTAAAAAGAGTGTGGAAGCAAAAGAGAAAATATTAAAACATTCTAAGACTTTCAACGGTTCACTAAATGATACGGAACTAATGAAACTGTGTAACATAAGCAGAAACTCATTTTATAAATACAAAAAAGAAATATTAGAAGATATGAAAACTAAAGGTGAAATTAAGTAGAGGGTGCAAAAGCACCTTCTTTTTTATTAGGATTATTGACTCAAATTATTAAAAAAACACTATAAAGGTATGCTAACATAAAAGGTACCATTTTCGTTACATATTGAAAATACTAGACTTTAATGTAATTTTTTGTTGACTTGAAAGGAAATAAATAGTAGAATTGATTTATAAAAATTTAAATAAAAAAAGATTACAAGTTCCCATAAGGTTTGGCCGCCTTAGATGGAATTAGTACCAACTGTTTGAGCCCAGTTAGTAGTACAAGCAATCTTCTTAACTATGAAGTTCTTAAAAAGTATTTTGGCTATACTTGATAAGCAAACATAGTTATAATTAAATTTATATAACTATTATAGTTGGTAACGACTACAATTACAAGATATAAATTTAATTATATAGGATTATTAAGTATATACAGACTTACCGTAAACAGTTGCGGTAAGTCTTTTTTATTGCTTACAAATAAATAGGGTTTCTTGTTACCTTTATATTTGAAGGAAAAGAAAATCCATAACAAAATAAATAATAAAGGAATGCCCTAATCCTTTTAAAATAATGGTCAGCTGAAATGTAGGCAATGCAGAAAATACATTAGGACTTGTGTTATAAGTGCCATGCTCATAGACACTTACAAGGACTTTAAGAGGGTGTGTATGACCTCTATAAATATTATACTGGTTGGGTTAGCAAGGAGATTATTCCTGTCTTAGTGAAACCCTCAAGGCATTGGGTGTTATGATGTATTTAAACTTGGGGTAATGAGAGCATGATATACTTTATACTGTGGTATGTTGTGATTAATAAGGTCTTGAAACATAGGTCTTATTATGCAATCAACCATTGCCAGTGGTATCATAAAAACCTTCTTAGGTAAATACAATAATTAAGTTTTGTATAAACAAATTTGATTGCATAATAGATATATTAAGAAAAAAAGTATTAAGAATATGCTGATAGATATTTAATTAAATAATAACCTAATGACGAAAAAACACATCCGTCAAAATTCGTATGCAGCTTGAATGAGGAACGAAAGAAAGCGAAGAAGAATGCGACAGTAAAAGAATAAAACTTTAAATTTTCAAAACTTGTTTTTAAAAAAAGAGCATAAGGAGTTTTTGATATCATCTGCGATAATATCCTAGGCAAAGCCCAGTAATACTCTCATTTTAACAAGAAAAATAAAGACCCCCTCACTTTTTGAAAAGTTCCACAAAATATCACACAAAAAGTTCCATAATTGTTACACTAAAAAACCACAAAAAGTTCCACAAAATTATTCTGCAAAATCTCTTCTTTTTGCTTTGATTTTAGTATTTGATTTTCTGATTTTTTTATTATTTCTATATCTTTTTCTATTAGATCCTTTAGTACCCTAATGGTATTTTTTCATTTTTCATATCTCTTTTTTTTAAACAAAATATATTTTAAAAATTTTCAAATATTATCTTGATGTAGTAAAAATTTAAGTACACTTTTGTAATAATTTCCTTTAGTATTTGCTATAATTAAGATTATGAACTTGTATGTTGATTGGAGGATTGCTGATAAAATGAGTGATAAAACTAAAAAAATACTAATCGGAATTAACCTTACTACTATAGTTACATGCTTAATTGTATTGTTATAAAAAATATAAATTAAATGTAAGTTTTTTATGATTTTTTATATTAAAAAAAGACCTATTTTTTTAGGTCTTTTTTCCTTTTTTAAGTTAAAAATTGTTTAAAATGTAGGTGGAAAAAGTGAATTTTTTTTGGTGTTTTTTTGGTGGCAAAATTGGTGCATTTTTGGTGGTAATTTAAAAATTAGAGGGGCCACCTTTTTTGAAATCAAAATAAGAGTATTACTAGGCTTTGCCTAGTTCCCTATCGAAGATGGGGACAAAAACTCCTTATGCTCTTTTTTTTCAAAACTTGTTTCAAAAGTAAATAGACAAATTAAACCTAAAAAATTTAAATAGTAAAGTTTCATAAAAAACACAAATATGAAAAAAGAGTGAATGTATAAAAATATAAGCTATAAACGACTTAAATCAAATATGCAGAGTAAATTATAATTGTTTACAAATTTGAATAAAAGGACTATTTATATATAGAATAAAACACAAAATAAAATAATAGTTAATTCTAAGTAATAGAAATTCAGAATAAGGGAGGGGAAATATGGATACGGAAATAATAGAAATTATAGGTACACAGGGAGCATGGGCTATACTTTCTGTTACATTGATTTTTTATATACTGAAGGCCCAAGAAAAAAGAGATGAAACTCAAGAAAAAAGAGAACAAAAGTATCAGGAAATAATTTCAAATATGGCTGATAAGCTCGATATATTAGAAAATTTAGCATCTGATATTAAAGAAATAAAGTCTAATCTAGATGAATTTGCATAATAAATTATAGAGTATTTTAGCTAAAAGTATTATTTTGTGCTTTATATAAAAAACTTATGTAGTATTAAAGATGTATACAAAAAAATGTTAATAAATAGATAATATTTTGATAATATGAAATAACAGGTAACTAACTTTATATCTCTCTCTTAAAATAAGGATACTAAAAAACTAACATATACATGGATTACTAATATTAATTATTTCTCATTAAATTTATATTTATAGGGAGATTTAATATGTGCAAACTAGGGGATTTAGTAACAAGTTATAATGATGGAGATAAAGAAGTTTTAGTTGAAATAATTGATAAATTTAAGCCAGCAATAAATATAAGAAGGACAGTTATTATGAGGACATAGATAGTGAGCTTACTTTATTTATGATAACTATGTTAGAAAAGGTATCTAAGAGAGAAGATATATTAAAAGATGATAAGTATTTAACCTTATATATATTAAAATCATTAAGAAATAAGTACATAGAAATAAATAAAAAAAATTATAACGTATATAGTAATGAGATACCGAGTGATAAGTTTTTAGATTATAGTGGATATGATAATTTAGAATCTGATATGGTATTCTATGACATAATAAAAAATCTAAGTAGTTGTGAAAAAAACATTCTAATAAAAAAATATATATACAATCTAAATGAATCTGATATAGCAAGAGAACTCAATACTTCAAGGCAATATATAAATAGAACACATAAAAAAGCTTTAAGTAAACTAAGAAATATATACAGTTAAAATTGCTAAAATAAGATTAATTAGGTTAGATTAACTAAAGATAAAGCATTATGTATCTATTGATACTAATGCTTTATCTTTAGTGTAAAATATATGATATATTTTATTTTATCAAGGGGAATAGAAATGAATAAAAAGTTAATAGTTATTGGATTATCACTTTTTATAGCACTGTCTATATTGGGATGTAGTAAGAATAAAGAAACAATCAAAGAAGAAAGTAATAAAAACACCGTAAAAATAAGTATGGAAGATAGTTTAAATGAGGTAAATAATAAGTTGACCAAGGCATCTGAATACTATGAGATGAATCCAGATAAGAAAAGTATGGATGAGTCTTTGGAATACGCCAAGAGTATTTTACCAGACGGAGTAAAAGATATATCAAAAAATATAAAGAGGATAAAGGGGTAACTGAAACTATATATGAATTAACAATTTCAAATTTACTGTAGACTACTTACATCCGTTAAAAAAGTTCAAAATAGTGGTGATGATGAATATGATTTAGATAAAACATCTGGAGTGATTTTTTAAGCATAAATTGGCATACTAAATTCGGATTAAAATAGACAATAAAAATAGGATTTTTTCAAATTAATAACAATTTTAACTTTAGGTTTACATTTTAATTTATATTATCTTTATAATTAATGAAACTAATAAAAAAGGGGAGCGTTATTATGAATAATTTTGAAAATGAAGCAAATAAAATTGAATTTTATGATGTGGAATCTAATGGTGTATTGTCTCTAGAAGAAATTGATGGGGAATTAGCAAATGGAGAGTTTGAATTTCCTGACTATGATTATTTTCCTGAAGATGATATATCATCTATATCATCTATATCATCTATATCATCTATATCATCTTCAGGACCTCTTACATTAGGAGTTAATAAAAGTGATTATAATATTAATGTAAGAAGTAGTGCTGGAACAAGTAATGCTAAAGTAGCTACGATGAGAGTGGGAGAAAGTTTTTGTTTCACTGGATTAAGGGTCTATAATTCAGATGGATATGAATGGCATCAAATAGAAATCTTATATCCAGATGGTAGTTGGGGAAAAGGATGGTATAGAGGTATGAATGGTGTAGGTTATTGGAGAAATAATCCTTACCGTAAAGTGGGAGATAAACAGTATTATATATTATCTCAATCAACTAGCCTATACACTCCAGGAGGAGACTTTATGATGAAGCTTGATGCTGGACAGAAGGTTTATTGTAATAGTCAAGATCGTAGTGGTATTACTGGGAGTTCTAATCATGACTATATGCTATGTCACGGTTTAGGTTATAGTGATGGAGATATGTCTATTTATAGTCTATCATCATGGCAAGATTATGATCAAGTTTCATATGCATATATTGATACCCAAATGAAGCATGGTGCTTCTCATGTAAAAGGTAATTGGTAAAAAATAAAGTGTGTACTTTTATAATGTGATATGCTCCCTTTATGGTAGACAGTTAAAATAATAAAACTGTTATCATGAAGGGCGTATTTTTATGTCTAGAAAATCTAGAATATCTTTTGAAATAAAAATTAAATATGTACAAGAGTATTTCACAGGTAAAAAACATTATGTGATGTATGTGAAGAGTTAAATATTGCAAAAGAATCATTTCGTAGGTGGGTTAGTAAATATAAAGCCAATGGGTAAAAATCTCTTATTGATAATAGAGGAAAATCGAAAACAGTTGAACCAATAAGTGATTCGTAAAAACTTATGGCTCAAATAAAATTATTAGAGGCAAAAAATAAATGTTTAGAAATGGAGAATGAATTCTTAAAAAAACTGGAGAAAGTAGAGAGAAGGTGATAGTAAGCAGTTTTAAAAAAGAAACTATATATATTGCAATAAGAGAATTAAATGCACAAGGTTATCCTATTCTAATATTATGTAATTTTGCAGGTATAGCAAGATCTTCATATTACAAATGGTTAAATAGAAAAGAAACTTCAACAGATAAAGATAATTCAATTATCCTGAAAGAAATAGTAAGAATATATGATGAGGTAGATGGTATTTATGGTTATAGACGTATGGCTATGAATGTCAATAGAAGTTTTTGGGGGGGGATTATTAAATCTGAGATGTACTATTTGAAAAAATTTCATAACTTTGATGAGTTAAAATTAGCAATTGATAATTACATAGAATTTTATAATAATAGAAGATTACAGAAAAAGCTAAAAGGTCTAAGTCTAATTGAATATAGGACTCAGACCTTTTAGCTTAATCTTTATTATTTCCACTGTCTACTTGACAGGGTGCAGTTCATTCATAATAAAAGTACACACTTTAGTTAAATAATTTAGTTATCTAAAGATTCTTTCATCCATAGAGTTATTCCTATTGTTTTTTCTAAATCATACTCATCTACATTATTTCCATCTTCTTTAAATGGGTGCATATATGTTACACGAAAATACATGTCATTTTCTTCATATATAACTTGAGTTGTTCCGTTATCAGAGTTAAAGGTACTTTTTACTTCTTTAATGCCTTCTGGTAAGTTACTTTTTGCATATTCTATAGATTCATCCATAGTACGTTCTATTGGATTAGATTCGCCATAGTTGGAAGCCTTAGATAATTTTTCTTTTAATTCCTCAATCTTATTTTGTTTATTATCTTCATTTTCTGCTGATAAACTTGATGATGTATCAGATGGAGAATCGTTTTTTTTGCTACAGCCAAACATAAAAATTGACACTATTACTATACATATACTAACTATTTTTAAATTCATACTAAAATCTCCTTCAACATAAAAATTTGATTAATTATACCGTAATTGATTATCCTGTAATGTGCAATGATTTATTTTATTTATAAAAAAATATATTACTAGACTAATTAAAAAGTTTTTTGACGTAATTGTAAAGCAAGTTTATTAAATAAATATTTTTATTCAAAATGATTTAAAGGTTTACAAAATAAAAAATACAGCATTCTTAAATAGTAGATAAAAGAAAAAGGAGTGATAATAAAATGGTAAAAGATGAAATGGTTTTAAAAACTCAGAGATATTTGAATTCTACATATTCTAACAACCCTAACTGGGTTACACTTGATGAAGATGGATTTACTGGATGGAATACAATAAAGGGATTGATAAGGGCTTTACAAATAGAGACAGGAATAAGTACGCCAAATGGAACATTTGGACCAGCTACAGAGGAAGCATGCCCAACTTTACAAAAAAATCTGATTCCTAGTGATAAAACACAACGATTAGTTTATATACTTCAAGGAGCTATGTGGTGTAAAGGATTCTCTCCCGGATATTTTGAAGAAGGTATCTTTGGTGATGAAACTGAAGCAGGGATAAAAAGATTTCAAGTATCTGCTGGTTTAGCAGGGGCGAATGTTAACGGTATTGCAAATCCTATGATATTTAAAGCTTTATTAAACATGGATGCATTTGCATTAGTTACTTCTGGTGACCCTAAGATAAGACAAATACAACAGGAGCTGAACAGAGACTATTATAAATGGATAGGTTTAAGACCTACTGATGGTATCTATGGAAGAGATACATGCAAAGCTCTAATATATGCTCTTCAAGTGGAGGGAGGAATAGCTGAACCTAACGGTGTTTTTGGGCCTGGAACTCAAGCATCTTTGCCAACTTTAGCTCCAGGAAGTAAGAATGCTGTTTATGTAAGAATAATGCAATACTGCCTATACTGTAATACATTCGATCCTACAGGCTTTACAGGTGTATTTGGAAATGGAACACTTGCTGCTCTAAAAGAATTCCAATCATTCCATATGTTAACTCCTGATGGTTATTGTGGTAAGCAAACATGGATGTCATTATTATTATCACATGGAGATAGGGATAGAAAAGGACAGGCTTTTGACTGTGCTACTCCATTAAATCAAGCAAGAATTGACACGTTAAAAGCTCATGGATATAAATATGCTGGTAGGTATATAGCTGGTGGTGAAAGTAAAAGAGTAACGGTGCCTGAGATTGAGTTAATATTAAAAAATAATATGAACTGGTTCCCTATTTTTCAAAAATCAGGAAATTATTTAAGTTACTTTAATTCAATTCAAGGAAATTTAGATGCCACAGAATGTTTAATTAATGCAAGAGAATATAAGATTCCAAATGGTTCTACAATTTATTTTGCTGTAGATTTTGATGCTATGGATGGAGATGTTTCAACTAATATTATTCCTTACTTTAGGGCAATACATAATACGTTTTCTTCTAACAATCCTCATAATTATAAAATAGGTGTCTATGGTGCTAGAAATATTTGTTCTAGAGTATCTAATGCAGGATATGCTGAAACTAGTTTTGTAGGTGATTTAGCATCTGGTTTTTCTGGAAATTTAGGTTATCCACTTCCTAAGAACTGGGCATTTGACCAAATTAAAGAATATACTATTGGCACTGGTGATGGAGCTATAGCAATTGACAATAACTTATATTCAGGCAGAGATAGTGGAATAGATCATTTAAGCGAAGAAGTAATTTATCCATCTAGAGAAATGGTACTTAATCAATTCAAAGAAATTTTATCTATGTTTAATATAGTAGTTGACGGTGCATTGGATTGTAATTTTGAAAAAGAAATACGTATACGTGAATTGCCTTTAAAGGCTAAGATAAGAGTAGCTCCTAAGGCTCTAATAGGAACGGGTATAATTAATCTGGATTTAACAAATGGATTAAATCTTTTGGATGATGTATTATATTATCTTAGTGATCAAAATATATTGGGCCAAAAGTTAAACTTACCTGCATTAACAAATGTCAAAAACAACGTAGGATCTATTGCACATGATGGTAATAAAGTACTTATTGCAGGTACCTATGATAATGATTTTAAACAATTTGGAGTAAAAGTTCAAGTTGAAATAAATGCAGCACGAATTGATGGAGTTGGAGAAGAAACTCTTTGCATGTCAATAGGATTATTTCCAGATGATACAAAAATTCAAGAAGCGATTAAGGTGATAACTGAATCAGCTTCAGATGTAGCTCCATATGCTCTAGCTGCTATAGCTCTACTAATCTTAGGATTGATTTCTGGTGAAATAGTAGCAGGAGGATTAGTTATAAGTGAAGTTATAGCCGTTGTAAGTGGATGGGTTGGAGCTATATTACAATATTACAAATTGGTTATGCCATAAAGCAATATAATTATAGAATTAATAAAAGGTACGTACTACATAAAAATTATAGTACGTACCTTTTTGAATTATTTTAACTTTTATTTTTTTTCTCTAATTGATGATCTTTGTAAATTTTATCATATATAGATTCTATTATTTTCATTTCAGATTTATCAAATCTTCCTTTTAAAAATAAATAATCGTTATTTTCTAATTCATATATAGTTTCAAATGTTCCATCTTTATATATTAATCCTGTTGATGGAGAACATTTTTTTTCATATTTTCCATTTTCATCAGGATAAAACTGAAATTGGAATTCATATTTAACTTTTGTATAAATATTTTTATCATCTGTAGTATCTGCTTCAGGAACACTATAAGGAAGTTGTATGCATTTTTTATTTTTAAATAAATTCAAAAATCTTAAATAGTCATTTCTATTTTTTACAGGAATTAGATATTGTACTGAATTACTTTCAATTGAAATGTTTTTAGAGTCATCTTTTTTATAAACTCGTTCTGAATCTAATGTTACCAAATCACTTTTCGTTGTAAAATCACTAGACATTACATAAGTACCTATATCATCTTTTTTATGCTTATTAAAATTTGAATAGGTAATACTCAAAAACATAAAAAATATAGCAATAATTAATAAAATAATCTTTCTATTTTTAATAAAATCGCCTCCTTGTGCAATTAAAATTTTGTTGATTTACTTAAATTGAACTGAATAATAATTCTTCTTACCTTTATTCCACCCTAAAGAATATACTAATATGCACAAAATTAGAGAAGCAATAAACCATGATGAAAAATCTCTATCATCTATAATTAGTTTAATTTCTTCATAAAGTGGAATTAAAAAACAAATAACACAAAGTAATAAACAAATAAAAAAGTTTCCTTTTTGACTTTTCTTTTTTCCTTCTAAGAAAAATAAAATTGGAACTATTAAAAAGATAACTATTAGTGTAAAATTTAATCCCAATACAATTGCTAATAAATAATGTTGTGTGAACATAGCTACTCCTGCCAATAAAGCAGTACATTTTAAAATAAAAAGTGATAAGAATATTAGCAAAGGATATTTCATGAAGTTAAATATTTTTTTGATAATTTTCCCCCCTTTATATATATCATTAGATAAATCAATTATACATTAAGGTTCCATTATATTACAAATAGAAACGAAATTTTTTATTTATACGTTTATATTTATTTACACCACTTTACAAGTGATTTTAAGAAATAAGCTTATTACCGGGGAAGGACGACATACATGTAAAAATCGGCCACTTAATTTTGAATACCTTGATATAACTTCTAAGATTTGATTATGGTATTTACTTTAAGCATAGTCATAACTAATAATCATAAGGACTCATATATTTTATAATTTTATCAAGTAGCCGAAAATAACACGTATGTCATCCTCCCCAATATTTATTTAACTTATCTTTAAATTAAATATAGGTTTTGATGAGTATTTTAGACGTAAATAATCGACATAAACTAAATAAATATAAGTTGATTATGTAGTGTTCAGTTTAATATTCGTTTTTGAGTCATAGAAGAAAGTGTTTCATGGCTTTTTTGATAAAGAATTACTAAATTGTATCAAACTGATATATATTACAGGATCAGTATTTGAATGCTAGTAGTTTATATTTTATAGCACTTATTAATTAGGTGCTTTTTTATTGCTTAAAATATGAGAAAAGAGGAGAAAAACGACTAATAGATAAATTAAAATATCTAAAGATATATGAATATTGAAATTTCAATGTTATAGTGATTTATTTAAAGACGACCAATTAGGGAAGCATTACTTAAAAATGAGAGATTAGGATTTACATAAGAGGGAATTTATATATTAATTACTACAAAAGTAATAAAAAAGTAGTTTATAATATATTTGAGGTGATTACATGAATAAGGATATATTTAATGAACTAGATATATTAGAGCAGATAGATTTTATAAATAAAAAACTTAAGGAAGGCTATAGTTTATCAAAGTTAGATAATGAGAATATAATAAGTTCTCGAAAGACTATATCAAATAGATTTAAAAAAGTGGGGTATGAATTAAACAAGGAAAGTAATCAATATGAAAATACTATTGAAATAGTTAAGCCAGAAGTTAAACAAATAATTACTACAAATACACAAAAACAAGAAAGTAGTAATATAGTAGTACAGGGCGACCAAGTAAATAACAAGGCTTTAGAACAATTTATATTAAATTATGCTGATATGAATGATAAATTAAATGAGGTTTATAAGTGGTATCAAGAAAGTAGTAATAATGTAGTAGTTGAGGATAAATTAGAAATCAACGATTTTGAGGGGAATGTTGTTGTTAGATCATATAAATTATATGAACCTATTCAAAAAGAATTTGCTGAGTTTTGTTCAAGTAGTAAATTTAGAGTACAAGATATTTTGAGCCAAGCATTGAAAGAGTTTTTAGATAAGTATAAGTAATCAATTTAACAATGAGAAATCCGTTAATATATATTCAAATATATGTTGTTTATGTAAAAATCTATAGAAAATAGAAGAGATGTAGAAGGTATAGAATTATATAAGCAAAGATCTAGTGAGAGACAAGAACTAGAGAAATATTTAATTAGTTTAACAAGTAATACATTAAATACTATTTGTGCAATGATGTATTTTAGTAGGATATATCTAAATAAAACATTGCCTATAAATTTAGACCAATTATTTAATAAATATTACTTAACCTATTGGTTTGACAAAAACAAGAATGAAGAAAAGTTTATAACGGTGTCATATTTAATTAGTAATTATATACTTAATAAATAATAAATGGTAAAATACTTAAAAATAGATACAGTATTTTACTAGCAAGAATTGAGTTATCTAATAAAACTAAAAAAGGGGGGGGCAAAAATGAAAGTAAACAAAAAGAACATCGCCATACTTCTTGTCATGTCATCATTTTTAGCTATAGGATGTAGTAATACAAAAAATATAGAAAGTCAGGTAGGTAGTGAAACCGAGTTAGCTACTGGAAATTTAGACAATCAAAATGTGACTTCTGGTGAGTTAGAAAAAATCGCAGTAAACAATCTTGGGAAAGATTCGGATAAAGACGGACCGAGTCACTATGTAACGTATACGGACGATACTATAACTGTAGATACAGATTCGCAGGAAACTTCACCAGACATATCAGAGCTTGGTGAAGAGGATGCTAACAATGATATGAAAAAAATAGAATTTTTAAGTAAATACTATGAAACTGTTAAGAATGAATATGATAATTTTGTAAAAGATATTTTAGTGAAGGATGTTGATTATCAGGATTTTAATAATATAAGACTAAAATATATGGATTTCATTCACAGGAGCTATATAGAAGGAAAATCAGAGCAAGCTCTTAAGACTTATTTTTATATAACCTTGGCTTTGGCTGATGAAGAAGGTTCCATAAGTTATATGATTGAATATAAAAATGGTGCTCTAAATGAAGATGAAAAAATAAGTAGAATAAAAGAAGAGAACAACTCGCGCTTAGATGCAAGAAGTGTATCTGATACTCATATAAAAAATGTCTATAGTGATTTAGATTTTAACTAATTACATAAAAAAGTAAGATTGAATGAAATCAATCTTACTTTTTTATTTGGTTATTTAAGCATTAACTTTTACAAATGGATTTTTAGAATTTGAGTCTATACCAGTCGATACGAAATATGGATGATTAGATCCAGCAGAATAGAAAGGATTTTTCCCTTGCGGAGATGTACTAGTGCTTGTTTGATAGTATTGTATTTGAAGCCAGTTTTTCATTGAATCTCCTGTTTTTGCTCCTATTCTTCCTGAAGCATAGCAGTAAAGACCAACTCTTTTACCTATTTGATTTTTGCCACCATCATATATAGGTAAACCACCATTTGTAGAATAACTATTTCTAAATAGTGGCTGCTTTTTGCCTCCAGTTTTTTGTACCCATCCCCATGTTTTTTGTATCCATAGTACTGCTTTACCAGCTGGAGAAGTTGATGTTCCGCTTGTGAAATGGCCACTACTAGAAATACCTTGTAGTATACCAAACTTATTTTCCACATAACCAGTTCTAAATGTTCCATTAGAGTCTTTTATTTTTATTTGAGTTTTTTTGTTATTTGATGTTGAACTCATGTAAGTAAAATATTCACGAGGATATATTTTAGCTACAATATAAGCTTTGTCATCAGGTGAAGTTGCGCTCTTCATAACCGGAATGTATGAAACACCATTTGTATATGATAAGTATCCCAGCTGACTATGTGTACAAGTTAAACCATCATATGTATGTTTAGATGTAGGGTAAGCACCTACATTAACATGTGAAGTTGAAGTACCAGTAGCTCTCTGTTCTACTCTATCCATGACTTTTTGTATTTCTTCATGTTCAATAGTTGAAAAATCCATCACACTTAATTCTTCTACAGGCTCATTAGACTCATTTAAAAGTTCTACTTTTTGAGGATAAATCCCTATTTTAGCTAATTCTTCCTCGATTAAATCATATCCACCAGATATCTCATCATTTAAAATCTCCATTTCTTCCTCAGTTTCAGGTATTGATAAAGTTGCAATACCGTCCTCACCAAGCATAAGCAGATCTTCCTCTTCTAATGACAGCTTTACTTCCCCACTTCTTGCTAAATTATACTTAGCTCTTACCTCTTGTAACTTTTCTAACGTTAAGTATTCTTTACTAAATCTTTTTTGCATTTTTACGTCTCCTTTAATGAGTTAATTTTTAAGGCCTTAACCTTACACATTTATAAATAGATAAATATTAACATTTTGTAAACTTAAATAATAAAAGTAGAAAAGATTCTAAATTTAATTTCATCTATTTGTTGATGTGGAATTTTCTTCAAAATATATTTTATAAGTTTACTAAAGCGCATGGATACACTTCTTTATCTATAAGAGAAAATAACTCTACGTGATAATACTTTTTATAAAACAATCAATAAAAGGGGGGGAAATGTTGGAGACTGAAATAATAGAAATTATAGGTGCTCAAGGTGCTTGGGCTTTACTATCCGTTGTTTTAATTTTTTACATATTAAAAGCACAAGAAAGAAGAGATGAAATACAAGAGAAAAGAGAGCAAAAATATCAAGAAATAATTGAAAACATGGCAAATAAGCTTGATCTACTAGAAAATTTATCTGAAGATATTAAAGGTATAAAAATCAAACTAAGCGAGGTTATTGAATAAAAATTTTCCCGAAAATATAAATTTAGAAGTGTTGGAAAATAAATATAGGCACTAATAATTCTATTTTGACAACCTGAATAAATAAAATTAATTTATTGAAAAAGTGATAACACTTTGTTACTTTGAATATAAAGGCAAATAACATTTTTCTTATTTGCAAATGACACTTATTAAGGTGATAGAGGGGGATATGAAATGAATAGACTTGGGGAGTTAGTAAAGCTTTATAAAAACGGAGAGAAGGATGCATTAGTAGAAATAGTTGATATTTTTAGACCAATAATAAATAAATACAAAAGAAATAGCTACTGTGAAGATATGGATAATGAGCTTATTGTATTTATGATCACTGTATTAGAGAAAATGCCTGTAAGAAATGATTTATTAGATAATGAAAAATACTTGTTTTCATATATATTTAAATCGTTAAAAAATAAATATATGAGAATAAATCAAAAAAGTTATCTTAGGTACAAGAATGAATTGTTAAATTATGATGTTCTTGGTTACTATGGGCATGAGTCGCTACAAAGTGATGTGGAGTTTCAAGATATAATTAAAGATTTAAGTAACCGTGAAAAAGATATTTTAAATAAAAAATATCTTTACAATTTAAATGAATCTGATATAGCTAGAGAACTTAATACATCTAGACAATATATAAATAAAGTACATAAAAATGCTTTAAATAAGTTGAAAGTATTATATAACTAGGGTTACAAATAAACAAAAAAGTTCTTTTTAGTAAATAGATACATGAATAAAAATAAGGGAGTGATACTATGCAAAGAATTGATGAAATGGTAAAAAAGACACAAGAATATTTAAACAAAGTATATTCTAATAATAGTAATTGGGTTGCAATTACAGAGGATGGTCTTACAGGTTGGGGAACAATAAGAGGATTAATTAGGGCGTTGCAAATAGAGATAGGTATAAGTACACCGAATGGAACATTTGGGCCTGCTACAGAAGCAGCCTGTCCTACATTACAAAAGGATTTGAACCCTAGTGATAAAACAAGGAGATTAGTCTATATACTTCAAGGAGCTATGTGGTGTAAAGGGTTTTCTCCAGGCTATCAAGAAGGTGTCTTCGGTGATGATACTGATGCAGGGATAAAAAGATTCCAAGCATCTGCAGGGTTAACAGGGTCTAATGTTAATGGTATTGCGAATACTATGATATTTAAAGCATTACTAACTATGGATGCATATGTATTAGTGTCAAGCGGAGATCCTAAGATAAGAGAAATACAAATGAATTTAAACAGAGATTATTATAAATGGATAGGGCTTAGACCAACAGATGGAAGATATAATAAGGATACGAATAAAGCACTAATTTATGCATTGCAAGTTGAAGAAGGTATTGCAGAACCAAATGGAACATTTGGGCCAGCAACTCAGGATGCACTACCAGCATTAGCTCCAGGTAGTAAAAATACTCCTTTTGTAAAGATAATGCAGTACGCATTGTATTGTAACACATTTGATCCTACAGGATTTACAGGAGTATTTGGAAATGGAACACTTGCAGCTCTTAAAAACTTTCAATCGTTTTGCATGTTAACTGCAGATGGGTATTGTGGTAAGCAGACTTGGATGTCTTTATTATTATCTCATGGGGACAGAGATAGACCTGGGACAGCTTGTGACTGTTCAACAGAAGTTACTACTGCAAGAGCAAAAACACTTAAATCAAATGGTTATAAAATTGTTGGTAGATATATAGCAGGAGGAGAATGGAAAAAATTAAAAGAACATGAAGCAAAGGTTATATTTGATAATGGGCTAAGATTATTTCCTATATATCAAACTTCAGGCAACTCTGTATCATATTTTAATGAAACACAAGGAAGAGTCGATGGTAAGGCTGGTATCGAGTCCGCTTTGAGTTATGGTTTCCCAAAAGGAACTACTATTTATTTTGCAGTAGATTTTGATGCTGTTGATGACCAAGTTACTTCAAATGTGCTTCCTCATTTCAGAGGTATACAAAAATCGTTTAATATATATAATCCTAAAGGGTATAAAATAGGGATTTATGGGGCTAGAAATATTTGTTCTAGAGTTAGTAATGAAGGTATAGCTACTACAAGTTTTGTTGGGGATTTAGCATCAGGATTCTCTGGAAATATAGGTTATCCATTACCAAAAAACTGGGCTTTTGATCAGATAAAAGAATATACTATAGGAACGGGAGACGGAGCTATTTCTATAGATAAAAATATTTGCTCAAATAAAGATATAGGAGTAGCAAAACTTGATAATCCATTATCGAATGATGATGGTGATATTACGCCGACTGAACCAGGAGAATTAACAGAGGAACAACGCATTAAACTCCTAAACTTTAGTAATGATTCAGGTATATTTAAAGGGTCAGGAAGTAAATCAAGAGCAATAGGTGATGGATTAATAGGTGCTGACTTTGAATATTTTAATGAAAAAAAAGTAGTTTATAGATCATATATCCCTAACGTAAAAGTTGAAAAAGAAACAGCATTAACTGCACGACTTGGAGGTAATGCTGAAACAATAAATCTATATGCTACACCTAGTGCATTAACAACACAAATTCTAGATTCTGTAAGTAAAGGAGGGTTTGTTTTTGATGTAAATTCAAAAGATCTTTCCGCATCAATTTTTAAACTAAGAACAACAGATGAATTCTTAGGTGGATATGCAAGATACTATATAGATATTGAACCTACTCAGGCAACTATTATATTTGAAATGCCTATAACAGCTCCAAGTGAAATAGCAGGTGTGGACGCTGTTATGTATCAACGATTATATATTACTTTAGGTGTGAATCCTCCTGGATTAATTAGCGTTCCTCTTCCTCTTTTTACAGAAAATTATTCAGAAGTCGAGGATCCTACACAATGGTGTGATGTATTAGGTTATCTTGGTATAGCACTATGTGTAGGAGCAGTAGCATTGGCTACAGGGGCTGGAGTAGCATACTTAACAGGGTTAGGATTAAAAGGGTTTATTGGGATATTGTTTGCCCTATAAATGAGAAAATCAAGTCAAATAGAGAAGTAAGCATAAAATTCAAAAACTTCTAATCACAAAACTAGAGATTAGAAGTTTTTGAATTTTTTTATTTTATGTGTGATGAAAGTAATAAATTTTTTTTTCTCTAAAGGTGATGAAAATGTATTTTCAGGAATAACAAAAATAACAGATCCCCATTTATTTACTATAAAAATTTTATGATTAGATTCTATTATCCCGCTAATTTTGTCTAAATCTATAGAGGATTTTTTTTCGTTAGTTGAAATTGTAAAACTTTCTTCATTGATACATACTTTTACCGGGTTTGTAATGCCCTTGTTTAGTTTAGAGTTTAAACGTAGTTTTTTTTCTTGTTTTCTATCTACTAGATTTGGATATAGAAAATAAGAAAACAATGCAAAGCATATAGCTATAAATATTATAAATAGAGCGGTTATAGAATAACCATCAAGAAATGCTTTATAGGATACTATAATTTGTATTATAGGAACTACACAGCATAAACATATTTTTTGATAAAACTTATAAATAAAATTTGTTTTTCTCGACATTTTCTCGGCTTCTATGTAGTCTTCTATATTAATAGAACATAAAAACTCCAT
>NZ_CP154626.1:0-21519 GCF_051148895.1 Terrisporobacter vanillatitrophus | reverse complement strand
TTTCTCATCTCCTTTTGTGAAAATAACCAATTGTATAACAATTTGTTTTACTATTGGTTCAACAATTGGTTAAGTTATATGATAAATAATCATTTAAGTGATTGTTTATACTTTAACAATTAGTACTACGAATGGTAAAACCATTGGTTCGACAATTTGTAAAACAAATGGTTAGTTTAATTATTAAAACTATTAAAAAAATATACGCAACTTATTCTTCATATAAAATTATATTATGTAGCTAAGACTTTTTCAACAAAAAGCGAAGATAATCGGAATAAAGTTAAACACTGATTTGCAAAAAGATATTTATATACTTAACAAATGTTGAAATTTTAACGGAATTTTTGAAAAAAATATATTATTTGAAATGAAAAAGGATTTTTTTCTTGTATTATGAAAAAAAACGTAGTAGAATAAGTTTAGAAAAATTAAATAAAAAAAGTCTTAAATCCACAGTATATATAAAACGTTGGTAGCATCTTATATATATTAAACCTTAAAACTGTTGGTAGCAGTCTTAAAGAGTTAGTAAATTTAAAACTTCTGTTTACAAAAATATAATCTTATTAGATTATATAAAATTTTAATGAATCTGTAAAGATGGAAGTTTTAAAAAATGTACATAATATAAAATATTTATATACATTTAATTAACAACTAATGAACTTAGAGCCTGTTTTTCAACAATTGAAGAACAGGCTTTTTTAATGCGTTAAAAAAATGAAAATTTATGGAAAAAGAGGGAATGCCTGCAACCTCTTAAAAAAGTAGATAGGTCAGTTGAGCCGTTGCAAAAAATCAACAACTTAGAGGAGGCTGTTTCCCTTGTTGTGCCAAAGATCCTAAGTGATAGGAGTTGACATCCAATAAAAAGGTCAGGTGGCAACCATATAATTTGCAGTGATGTAAATTAGGTCGTGTAATTACTGAGAGGTACAATGCTTTCAGTTGTTGGGTATGGATACAATAATAACAAAATTACATCCGAAAAGGTAGTCTAACAAGGGATATGCTGAGGGCTCTAGAACTGAAAAAGGGGCTAATATATGACTAGACTCTATAGTATTAAGTCAGAAATTCTGATTTTATACTATAGGGTCTATCTATGTCATCGGGATAGACATCCCCTAAGGCTATCATATGAGAACATAGTAATACAGAACAACTAAAGATATTATATATAAGAATTTAGTATTATCGTATTAAGATTACTAAAACTACAAATAAGGTGTGCAAAGATTAAGTTTTGTTATAAAATATTTCTATAAGTAATATTTTATAACGTAGTAAGTTTGTATACAAATTTAATAATTATAGAAGAGGAAAAAGATATGATGACTGAAGATATAAAATTAACACATATGACGAAAACTGCTGGCTGAGCGGCTAAAATAGGTCCTGGGACCCTTGCTCAAGTTTTGAGCAATTTACCAAAATTTCATGATGAAAACTTATTAGTAGGTGTGGAAACTAGTGATGATGCGGCAATTTATAAAGTTAGTGATGATCTTGCTTTGATTCAAACACTAGACTTTTTTACTCCAATTGTTGATGATCCATATTTATTTGGACAAATAGCAGCGGCGAACTCTTTAAGCGACGTTTATGCAATGGGAGGAGAACCTAAAACAGCTTTAAATATAGTTGGATTTCCTAATTGTCTAGACCCTAAAATACTTGGAAGAATCTTGGAAGGAGGAGCCTCTAAGGTTATGGAATCTGGTGCAATACTTGCTGGAGGACACTCTATTCAAGATGACGAACCTAAGTATGGTCTTAGTGTAACAGGATTTGTAAATCCAGATAAAATATTTAAAAATTATGGTTCAAAGCCGGGAGACGTAATAATTCTTACAAAACAAATAGGAAGTGGACTTATAAATACAGCAATAAAAGCAGAGATGGCTGAACAGTCTCAAATAGATGAAGTTGTAACAGTAATGACTTCTCTTAATAAAAAAGCTAAAGAAGTTATAGAAAATTACAACATAAGTGCTTGTACAGATATAACAGGATTTGGTCTTGCTGGTCATGCTATGGAAATGGCATCTAGTTCTGAAGTAACCTTTGAAATAGATGTACAAAAAGTGCCATACATTGATGGTGCCATTGACTTTGCTAAAATGGGTCTAGTGCCTGCTGGAACATACAACAATAAGGATTATATCTCAAATGATGTAAATAGTGAAAATATAGAAGAATGTTTTATAGATGTATTATATGATCCACAAACTTCTGGAGGGCTTTTAATTACTCTACCAGAAAATGAAGTTGAAAATATTATGAAAGATTTTGAAAATAAAAATATGGACACTAAAGTAGCCATAATAGGAAAAGTAATAGAAAAACAAGAAAAAAGTATTAATTTAGTCAAAAATCTTTAGTAGTTAAACTTATATTACTAAAAAGGATTTTTAGTAAGAAGGGGAAAGGTCTTGAACAAAATATGAATAAAAATATGTTATTTAGAAATATACCTAAAGTTGATGTACTATTAGAAAAAACTGAAATTATAAATCTAATAGAAAAGTATCATAGAGATGTTGTTGTAGATGCTATTAGGGAAGAAATAGATAAACTTAGAAACTTTATAAAAGAAAATGATGATATGTCTTTGATTGAAGAAAAGATAAATCATCTAGTAGAAAATATTGCTTTGAATGTGAAAAAAGTTTACTCATATAACTTAAGAAAGGTTATAAATGGAACTGGAACTATACTTCATACAAACTTAGGTAGAGCCATAATTTCAAAAAAACATGCTGATTATCTTAGTGAAGTTGTGACAAGCTATTCTAACTTAGAGTATAACTTGGAAGAAGGCAAAAGAGGAGAACGTTACTCTCATTTTGAAAAATTAATTTGTAAAATAACTGGTGCAGAAAGTGCCATGGCAGTGAATAATAATGCAGCAGCAGTTATGCTTGTTTTATCATCTATGGCAGAAAATAAGGAAGTTATAGTTTCTAGAGGTGAACTTGTGGAAGTTGGAGGTAAATTCAGAATTCCAGATGTAATGAAAAGTTCCAAAGCAGACTTAGTGGAAATCGGAACAACAAATAAAACTCATTTGGAAGATTATGAAGATGCCATTACTGAAAATACAGGAGCCTTCTTAAAAGTTCATACAAGTAATTTTAAAATACTCGGATTTACTGAAAGTGTATCCATAGATGAACTTTGCAAATTAGGAAAAGATAAAGACATACCAGTTATAGAAGATATAGGAAGTGGAGTTTTAGTTGATCTTAGTAAGTTTGGTTTAGAATATGAACCTACTGTACAAGATTCTATAAAAGCAGGTGTAGATATAGTTTCTTTCTCAGGAGACAAGCTCTTAGGAGGGCCTCAGGCTGGAATTATTGTTGGAAAGAAGAAATATATCGATAAGATGAAGAAAAATCCTCTTACAAGGGCTTTTAGAATAGATAAGTTTACTGCCACAATACTTGAAATGATATTCCACGAGTATTTAAACGAAGAAGATGCTATAAAAAATATACCAGTACTTTCACTTATAACTAAAGACATAAAAGAAATAAAAGAAAGTGCAAATAATTTATATGAAAAATTAAATGATATAAAAGACGTTGCATATGTGGAAGTAGAAGATACTCTATCTCAAATAGGGGGGGGATCTTTACCAGCGGAAAGAATTAAAAGTAAATGTGTAACTATACTTCCTAAAAATATATCAACATCAGCACTAGAAGAAAGACTAAGACTTGGAGAAAATCCAGTTGTAGGACGAATAAGTGAGGACAAGCTGATATTGGATATGAGAACAGTTTTAGAAGATGAAATAGATGTATTATCACAAAAAATTATTGATATTTTAAAGTAATAAATTAATAAACCAATGGTAAAACAATTGGTTTATTATATAAGCAAATTACAAGGTTTAATTAAAATTATTTTTGAATTTTATATACAAATAATAAAAAAATGATAACTACTTTTGAGTAAAAATAGCAAAAGGGGAGCAAAAATGAAAAATATTATAATCGGAACAGCAGGGCATATAGACCACGGGAAAACTGCTTTAATTAGAGCATTAACAGGCAAAGAAACAGACAGATGGGAAGAGGAAAAAAGAAGAGGAATTACCATAGATCTTGGATTTACCTATTTCGATTTACCAAGTGGAGATAGAGCTGGAATAATAGACGTTCCAGGCCATGAAAAATTTGTAAATAATATGCTTGCAGGAGTCATAGGAATGGACCTTGTTATGCTTGTTGTTGCAGCAGATGAAGGAATGATGCCACAAACTCGTGAGCACGTGGACATTATGAGTCAGTTAGGTGTTGACAAGAGTATAGTAGTTTTAAATAAATGTGACTTGGTGGACGATGAATGGAGAGAATTAGTAAAGGAAGAGATTAAAGAAGAATTAATAGGTTCAGTATTTGAAAATGCAAATATGATAGAAGTATCAGCTGTAACAGGAGAAGGCATAGATAATTTAATAAAAGAAATCGTTCATATGACAAAAGATGAAGTAACTGAAAAAGATATAAATACAATACCTCGTCTTCCGATTGACAGAAGTTTTAGTATATCAGGTTTTGGAACCATAGTAACAGGAACTTTAATTTCAGGAAGTATAAAAAAAGACGATGAATTAGAAATTTATCCTACTGGCCAAAAAGCTAAAATACGAAGCATACAAGTCCATGGAAAAGATGTGAAAGAATGTTTTGCTGGACAAAGAAGTGCCATAAATATTTCAAATCTTAAAAAAAATGAAATAAAAAGAGGATACGTATTAGCGCCGCCAAACTCCATGGAAGATACAATGATGCTGGATGTAAAATTAAATGTATTAAATTCCAGTGAAAGAATTTTATCAAATAGATGCAGGCTTCATTTATTTACGGGGACTTCAGAAGTTTTATGTAGAGCTGTATTACTAGACGTACAAGAGGCCGCACCAGGAGATTCTTGTTATGCTCAACTTAGACTGGAAGAAAAAATAGCCGTAAGAAGAGGAGATAAATTTATAGTTCGTTTTTATTCGCCTCTAGAAACAGTGGGAGGAGGGGTTATACTAGACGCCAATCCTACGAAAAAAACACCTTTTAACAAGGCACAGCTGGAAGAAATAAAAAGAAAAGAAGAAGGATCTCATAGTGATATAGTTGAGTTATTAGTTAAAAAACATCCAGAAATGATAACTATAAAAGAAATAGGAAAGTTAACAGGCCTTTCTGTAGAAGAAGTAAGTGAATGTATAAATGAATTAAAAGAAGAAAATTTAGTTTTAACTTATGAAATGAAAAAAGATATTTACGTATATCATAGTAGTGAAGAAATGAGATTAAAAAGAGAGACAATAGAATTTATAAAGAATTTTCATAATGAAAATCCATATAAATTTGGTGTTGGAAAATCTCTTCTTAAAACAAAGCTATATCCTAAGATAAAACAAAATGTTTTTGATCAAATTATTTATAAATTCATATGTGAAAATGAAATAAAAAAATATAAAGAATACTTAAGTTTAAATGATTTTGAAATAAATAAAGACAATACCTTCCAAAATGTTGAGAAAACTCTAGCAAATACTTATAAAAAAACTGAATTTGATTTTGTAAGACTTAGTGAAATAAACTTTAATGTAGATGAAAATATAGTGAGAGATGTACTAAATGTTTTAATAGATGAGGAAAAAATAGTGAAAATAAACGAAGAGATGTTTACACTAAAATCCCTTATGGATAAAGTAGAAGTGATAGTTCGTGAAAAATTAGAACAAGATAATTTAATTACTATTTCACAACTTAGAGACGCCCTAAATACATCTAGAAAAAGTGCGAAGCCCATGCTTGAATACTTTGATAATATGAAGATTACAAGAAAAAACGGTGCAGAAAGTGAAAGGGTGGCATATTAATATGAATTTAAAACAATTAGAATCATTTACATTGATAATAGAAAGTAGAAGTTTTTCTCAGGCTGCAAAGAAACTATTTTTAACACAGCCTACAATATCTTCTCATATTTCTTTATTGGAAAAAGAGTTAAATACTCAACTTCTTATAAGAACTACGAAGGATGTATATCCAACAGAAGATGGGAAAAAGTTATATACTTATGCAAAGCAAATATTAAATATTCAAAATACAATTTTTCAAGAATTTAATGTAAAAAGCGAAGAAAGTAATTTATTAACACTGGGGGCATCAACTATACCAGAACAATATATACTTCCTGAAGTTTTACCAAAATATATAAGAAAAAATAAAAGTGAGCTAAAAATACTTCAGGGAGACTCTAGTGAAGTTATAAATAAAATAATAAATAAAGAAGTAGAAGTAGGACTTGTTGGAACAGAAATGGAAAATTCATCTTTAATATTTGAACCATTTTACAAAGATAAACTAGTTATTATAACACCTGTAAATGACAAATATATAAAAATGAAAGAAGAAGGTTTCCATGTAAGTGATTTATTAAAAGAACCAATAATAATGAGAGAAGAAGGATCTGGAACAAGAAAAGAAATAAGAGAATTTTTAAAAGCTCATAACTTTGATATAAACAACTTAAATGTAATAGCAACACTAAACTCTATAGAAGCAATAAAAAAATCTGTACAAAACAACATGGGTATTTCCATAGTATCAAATTTGTCTTTGGAAGATTTTGCAACGGATAACAAAGTTTTAGTGTTTGAGTTTGAAGAAATGGATATGTACAGAAACTTATATATAGTGAGAAATAAGGAAATGTACATGTCAAAATGTGCACTTAAATTTATTAAATTTATAAGAGAATTTTTTAACTAGAAAAAGGTGATGAAATGATATATTTAGATAATGCAGCTACAACTATAAAAAAACCACAATGCGTTATAGAGGCAGTAGTAAATGCAATGACACATATGGGAAATGCAGGTCGTGGAGCTAATGAAGCCTCACTAGATGCGTCTAGAATAATTTACGATACAAGAGAAAAAATTTCAGATTTAGTTAATTTAAAAAATCCATCAAGAGTTGCATTTACATGTAACTCAACAGAAAGTTTAAACATTGCTATAAAAGGTATATTAACAAATAAAGATCATGCAATAACAACATCTTTAGAGCATAACTCAGTACTTCGTCCATTATATGAATTGGAAGAAAAAGGAATGGAACTTTCTGTTGTGCAATGTGACGAAAATGGAAATATAAACTATGATGATTTTGAAAAATTAATAAAAGAAAATACAAAAGCTATAGTTTGTACTCATGCGTCAAATTTAGTAGGAAATGTGTTAGATGTTAAAAAAATAGGAGAAATATCTAAAAAGCATAACTTAGTACTTATAGTAGATGCATCACAAAGTGCAGGAGTTTTTGAGATAGATATGCAGGATATGAATATAGATATTCTTTGTTTCACTGGACATAAGGGTCTTCTAGGACCTCAAGGAACAGGAGGACTTTGTGTAAGAGAAGGAATAAATGTTAGACCTTTAAAAGTTGGTGGAAGTGGAGTTAACACTTTTTCAAAAACTCAGCCAGAAGCCATGCCAACTATACTAGAAGCAGGGACTCTAAATGGACATGCCATAGCTGGGCTTAATGCAGCACTTGATTATTTAAAAGAAGAAGGAATAGAAAACATTCAAAAAAGAGAAGAAGAATTAATGTTTAGATTTTATAACGGAATAAAAGATATAAAACACATTAAAATCTATGGAAACTTTGAAAATAAAAGAGCCGCTATAGTTACTTTTAACGTAGGAGATATAGACTCAGCGGCATTTTCTGATGAACTAAGTTTAGACTATGATATTTCAACAAGACCAGGAGCACACTGCGCACCACTTATGCATAAAGCAATGAATACAGAAGAACAAGGTGCTGTAAGATTTTCTTTTTCACACTATAACACAGAAGAAGAAATAGATACTGCCATAAATGCAGTTAAAGAAATAGCAGCAAGTTATTAAAATTCGCTTTGCTCATATGGTTAACGATATACCTTCGCTAACACTTTAGGTATATCCGTTGCTTAAACTTTTTCAAGAGAAAGGAAATAAAATGAGAGAAAAACAATTAAGACTAATAGTAACTTTCAATACAACAACAGGAGCAATTGCAATGGAAAAAGCCTGCAAAAGTCAAAGTGTACCAGGAAGATTAATACCAGTGCCAAGGCAAATATCTGCAGGATGTGGTCTTTCATGGCTTTGTAACAAAGAAGACAAAGAAAAAGTAGAAAGTCTTATAAATAATAATAATTTAGATTTTCAAAATATACATGAAATAGTGATGTAGACAGATGGCAATAATTTGTTTCTTTATGAAATGAATTATTGCTATTTTTAGTTAATAAAATAAAATATTGTCACAAAAGAAAAAAGGATATATAATAGACTCATATAAAAAATTGCATAAAAAAAGATTACAAGTTTCCATAAGGTCGCCAAACCTTAGAGGGAATTAGTACCAACTGCGCCAACAGTTAGTGTTACAAGTAACCTTCTAACTATGAACTCTTAAAAAGTATTTCAAACCAATACTTAATAAGCAAAACATAGTTGTTATTAAATTTATACTAATTATTATAACTAGTTTTACTAGTTTAGACAAGAGGATAAATTTAATAATTAAAGATGATTATGAACAATACGACCTATCCAAGTAGTTGGATAGGTCTTTTTTAATGCGAAAAATTGAATATAAGATAGGTTTTATAAGGAAGGGTGTTTGACCTGGATAACTAACCGAATGGCCCGACAGGGTACAGGGGATGTCGACGAAACACTGAGGTGAAAATCCTCACAGCATACAAAAATATACCAGTACAGTATTTTAAGGGCTGAAAGTAGTAACTAGGCGCTACAACAAAAAAGAGCTAGGGGTGGAAATTCCTTTGTGGGAGTATTCAATAAGTCTGTTGCCGGGGGGAATGGCAAATAGTATTAAATTACAAAGGCAGGATACTTACTTTTGTACTGGGTCTTTAATCCTTGCGCGGTGGTAACGCGCCTGGGGGGGTATACCTATTAAAGATTAGTTCTCTACACTTTTTGTAGGGAAACTATGCCCATTTCTGAAAAGGTATTATATAAGATAAATAGATTTTTCAATAAAAAAGTTAAAATAAAACAATTTGGGCATAGTTTATATATTATATAAGAGGTATTTATTTTAACAATAAAAAGTGCTGTAAAATTAATTTACAGCACTTTTTACAAGTTTTATTTTCCGTATTTTCTCATTTTTAGTTTAAGGAAAGCGAGAGCCTTTTTAGCCTCTAATAAAGTTACTTCATTTTCCCCAACTATTTCACTTTCAATTCCCTCAGGGTTTTTATTCATATCAACTATGGTATCCATATATTCATTTACCACAACAAACTGAGCCACAGTTCCAACAAAAGTAAGCCCTACAACAGGAATTCCTCTAGTTGCTACTTGTTCAACAGTATTGGCAAAGTCCACGTGAGAGTTTCCCCAACCATCGCATGAAAGTATTGCTCCATCTGCCCTCATGGCTTCAGCCCAAGACGCAGCCCTTGTTCCAACAAAATTTTTATCTTCGTTATCTTGCGGAGTTCCCACAATTATAATTCCTAATAAATCTATATCTTCATCATTACTTACCACATCAAGTAGAGGATCTCTAAAGTGATGTAGAGTAGTTTCTTTAGTAGATGGTCCTATTCCCATAATTTTACCTCCTTAGCACATACAGCGAAGAGCGCCGTCTCTATATTCATTTGGTGTTACAATCATAGGTACATTACCCATATCTATAATACTTCTTCCACCTTCCATGGCACTCGGCTCATGAGAGAAAAGCCCCGTATCGTACATAGCACCTTGACCTGCTACTTGTTTTATAATAACTACTTTTTTCTTACCTGGTCTTACTTTGTCATAAAACTCATGACGCTCAGTAAATTTGTGACCATTTAATTTCTTTAACTTAGTTCTAAACTCATTACAGAACTTATCACAAGCTCTATGAGCAGCAGTTGGTCCTGGTCTAACTTGTCCTTGACCTTCATCTAAAGTTACATCAAATGAAATTATATAGTCATTGTCTCCAGGAGTTCCTGGTCTATTTAAGAATAATTGTTCCTTTAAATTACCTTCAGAAGAGCCAAACTCAGCAGTTTGTATTCCTTTTACGTCTACACCAGTAAGCATCACATAAACACCAGTTAAAGTATGAGTTATTCCTTCTCCAATCTTACCTAAAACTTTAGTTGAAATAGGAATAATATCCATAATAGTATTTGTAAATCTATCATTATCTCCTGGTTTTATTATTTGAATGTTTATATCTTTTATTAAAGGTTCTGACTCTATTAAATCTTTTAGCATATCTTTACAAATTGTAAGTTTTCCATCTAGAAAAACGTTATTTTCAGCACCGAATTCTACTTCGTTTATGTGGTATGACTTAATCACAAGGCGACGTAGGTTGATTTCCTCACTCATGATTTCTCCTCCTTTTATATTAAAAAATTCTATTAATAAAGTGTATTTATAAAATTGTTAATTCCAATATAATTATAGTGTGTAAACTTTTGACCTATCAACCATTTTATTTATCATATTTCGTCATATTATTTATTTATGTATAAAAAATATTATAAAACTGACAAAATAATAACAAAAAAAAATTACCAAAGTACCTATTCATAAGGTTTTTTAATGGAAAAAAAAATTTATATTATAAAAACAGACTTTAGTCTAGTATTGAGTTCTTGAATTTGTGAAATTTTATTGTTATAATGTTTATAGGTTTAAAAAATCTTATAAATTTTGTCTATATTTGAAAATATTTTATAAGATTTATTGATAAGTGATGTTATAATGATTTAGGAAGTGTAAATGGGAGTAGATAGGTAACTGGTGTGCCTCCTGGTCTTCAAAACCAGTGTGGGGTGTTAGTAGCATCCTAGGTGGGTTCGATTCCCACATTCTCCCGCCAGTAAAATAAGTCAAATATTTTTTTGAAAAAAGTGAAAAGGTTTTCTATGTGATTTTTTTAACGTATATAAAAAAAACTATACGATTAGATGTTTAAAAATAAGAGAATTTAATGTTTTTTTATTTTTTAATGATAAAAGCAAATAATTTTCACATATATGCTTTATATTATTAGGGGGTGAACTTAATGGTGTTACAAAAAATATTACTTAGACAACATGTTGGAGCTCCTTGTGAGGCGGTAGTTAAAGTTGGAGATAAAGTAAAAAAAGGTTCTCTAATCGCTAAGCCTACAGGACTAGGTGCTAACATATTCTCTAGCGTATATGGAAATGTTTCAGAAATAACTGAAGATGCCATAATAATAGAAAAAGATGAAGAACAACCAGAAGAGTTTATTAAGTTAGAAGGAGATGACAAACTTCAACTTATAAAAGATGCTGGTGTAGTAGGAATGGGTGGTGCAGGATTCCCAACAGCTATAAAACTTGGAACAAAGGTAAAATATATCCTTGTTAATGCTGCTGAATGTGAACCACTACTTCACCATAACGTAGACCAAATGGTAGACAATACAGATATGACTGTAAGAGGTCTTAAATATGTTATGGAAATTTGCCAAGCAGAAAAAGGAATATTCGCTCTTAAGGCTAAAAACCAAAAAGCTGTTGATGCTTTAGTTGAAGGTACTAAGGGTGACAATTCTTTAGATATACATTTACTTCCAGATATTTATCCAATGGGTGAGGAAAGAGCAGTTGTAAGAGAAGTTTTAGGAATATTACTTCAACCAACTGATTTACCATCAGTAGCAGATGCTGTAGTTATAAACGTTGAAACTCTTCAAAGAGTTGCTGAGGCAATAGAGCTTAAAAAGCCATGTTTCTCTAAAAACGTTACAGTTGTTGGTAAATTAAACGATGGCACTGAACCTCACGTATTCATGGATGTTCCAGTTGGTACTTCTGTTAAAGAATTAATAGAAAGAGCTGGTGGAATAGATGGAGAATATGGAGAAGTAATCATGGGTGGACCATTCACTGGTAAAGCTTGTGAACTAGATGCTCCAATAACTAAAACTACAGGTGGAATAATAGTAACACAACCTTTTGCAGATTTAAAAGGTGAAAAAATGGGACTTTTAGTTTGTGCTTGTGGTGGTAATGAAGAAAGAATGCAAGATTTAGCTAAAAAAATGAATGCTGAAGTTGTATGTGTTCAAAAATGTAAGCAAGCAGTAGATGTTAAAGGTAACTTAAAATGTGAAAATCCAGGAAACTGTCCAGGTCAAGCATTAAAAGTTATGAATATTAAAAAAGCTGATGCTAAACATATACTTATAGGAAACTGTACAGACTGTTCAAATACAGTTATGGGATCTGCTCCAAAGATGAATATAGAAGTTCATCACCAAACAGACAATGTATTACAAACAGTAGGTAAAGATGTAATAAGATATATGACTGCTTCTAAAACAGTTCCTCAACTTGGAGAAGAAGTAGAAGTTAAAGCTCAATCAGTAGAAGAACCAAAGGCTGAAACTGTAGAAACAGTTGAAACTAACTTTGCATCATTTACTGATGACGGTGGACTTGTTATAAACCTTAAAGAAGGAAAAGACATCCGCGTAGAATTTATTATAGATTAATTTTCTCAAATAAGGGAACACTTTAATAGAGAGGATAAAAAATAATTCTATAAATAATTAAATGTTAACAAAGAAAGAAATTTCTTTGATATAAATTAGTATTTCGTGTTCAAATTATAAAAATAAAATGATTTATTATATAAGGGGGAAAACTTATGTCAATAACTGCTGAAACTGCTAAGCAACATGCAAATGACCCTGCGGTACTTTGCTGTAGAGCAGAAGAAGGATTAGTTATAGGACCTGCTAACTTAGAAGATCCTGCTATATTCGATGAATTAGTAGATTCTGGACTTTTAAAATTAGATGGTTGCTTAACTATAGGCCAAATATTAGGTGCAAAATTAACTAAAACTTGTGATTCTTTAACTCCAATAACTGCTGATGTTATAGATGCTATAGTTGAAACTAAAGAAGAAGAAACTGTAGTAGAAGAAGTTAAAGAAGAAGTAAAACCAGCACCAGTTGCTACTCAAGTACAAGGTGGAAGATTAAAAATCCACATAGGTGAAGGAAAAGACATTAATATAGAAATACCAGTTGGTGGATTCGCTTCTCAAGGTGGAGCTCAAGTAGTTCCAGTTGGTGAAAATGCTTCTGTTGCATCTGCAGCTAAAGAAGTAGAAAAAGAAGCTAAAGTAGTTAGAAGCTTAACTAGAAACCACTACAAAATAACTGAAGTTAAAAGAGGACCTGAAACTAAAATAGAAGGTACTGTTTTATACATCAGAGAAGGTATAGAAGAAGAAGCTGTAGCTAGCCAAAAGTTAGTAAATAGCTTAAAAATAGATATAATAACTCCAGATAGATATAACACTTACTCAGAGACTATAATGGATGTTCAACCAATAGCTACTAAAGATGGTGAAGATGAATTAGGTCTTGGAACTACTAGAGTAGTAGATGGTGTTGTAATGATGGTAACTGGTACTGATGCAAATGGTGTTCAAATAGGAGAATTCGGTTCATCTGAAGGTATCTTAGAAGAAAACATCATGTGGGGAAGACCAGGTTGTCCTGAAAAAGGTGAAATATTCATCAAAACAGAAGTTATAATCAAAGAAGGAACTAACATGGAAAGACCAGGACCTCTTGCTGCTCATGCTGCTACTGATTTCATAACTCAAGAAATAAGAGAAGCTCTTAAAAAACTTGATGATGAATTAATAGTAGATAGTGAAACTTTCGAGCAAGTAAGAAGACCAGGAAAGAAAAAAGTTGTAATAGTAAAAGAAATAATGGGTCAAGGTGCAATGCATGATAACCTAATATTACCAATGGAACCAGTTGGAATATTAGGAGCTAAACCAAACGTTGACTTAGGAAACGTACCAGTTATGGTATCTCCACTTGAAGTATTAGATGGTTGTATACATGCATTAACTTGTATAGGACCTGCTTCAAAAGAAATGTCTAGACATTACTGGAGAGAGCCATTAGTACTTGAAGCTTTACATGATGAAGAAGTAGACTTATGTGGTGTTATATTTGTTGGATCTCCTCAAATAAACTCTGAGAAATTCTACGTATCAAGAAGAGTTGGTATGATGGCTGAAGCTTTAGATGTTGATGGTGCTTTCGTTACTACTGAAGGATTCGGAAACAACCATATAGACTTCGCTTCTCACATAGAGCAAATAGGTATGAGAGGAATACCAGTAGTTGGTATGTCATTCTGTGCTGTTCAAGGTGCTCTAGTTGTTGGTAACAAGTACATGACTAACATGATAGATAACAACAAATCAGAAGCTGGTATAGAAAACGAAGTATTAGGATGCAACACTTTATGCCATGAAGATGCTATAAGAGCCCTTTCTGCATTAAAAACTGAAATGGGTGGAGAAACAATAGCTAAACCAGAAAAGAAATGGAATCCAAACGTAAAAGATACTAACATAGAGTTAATATCTAATGTTACTGGAAAACCAGTTGCGTTAGTTGAAAACGAAACTTCTCTTCCAATGAGTGACAAGCGTAAGGCAAAATATAGCTAGAAAGAACTGACGCATAATGAAAAATGATAAACTAAAATACGGTGATAAAATTCTTTATATGGAAGGTGTTATTGTAGAAGTCCACGATGGTTGCGTAAGCGTTGATCTAAAGGGACGTCTAGGATACTTAAAAGTTCCAATGAGAATGTTTATTTCCGATTATGAAATCAAAATTGGTCAAGAAGTAGGCTTTAATATGAGCTTTGTTGAGCAATTAGGTGATGAGATTAATGAAAAATATATTTCAAATCTTATGACTAGAAATAAAAAAATCGACGAAATGTCTAATAAATAGATTTGCTCAAAAACTGTATATTTAAAAATACTAATTTGAGTAGTAAATTAACTCAAGCTCATTTACATTACTATTTGTAAATTGAGTAAATTAAAAGGGGGAAAAAAGATGAGTTTAACAGTAGTTAAAGGAATGCAATCTGAAATATTCGTTCCAATAACACCACCATCAGTATGGGCTCCTGTAACTAAGCCTTTAAAAGAGATGAAAATAGCTCTTGCTACTGCAGCTGGTGTTCATCACAAAGATGACAAGCGTTTCAATTTAGCTGGTGATTTCTCTTTCAGAGAAGTTAGAGATAATATGTTATCAGGTGATCTTATGGTATCTCACGGAGGATACGATAATGGAGACGTTAATAAAGATATAAACTGTATGTTCCCAATAGATAGATTACACGAACTTGCAGCTGAAGGATTTATAGGTGGAGTTGCACCAGTACACATAGGATTCATGGGTGGTGGTGGAAACCAACAAAAATTCAAAGAAGAAACAGGTCCAGAAATAGCTAGAATATTAAAAGAAGAAGGCGTAGATGGCGTTCTTCTTACAGCTGGCTGAGGAACTTGCCACCGCTCTGCAGTTTTAGTGCAGAGAGCGATTGAAGAAGCTGGTATACCAACAGTTATAATAGCAGCTCTTCCACCAGTAGTTAGACAAACAGGAACTCCAAGAGCAGTTGCTCCACTTGTTCCAATGGGTGCTAACGCTGGAGAACCAAACAACAGAGAAATGCAATACAACATAGTTAAAGATACTTTAGTTCAATTACACGAAATACAAACTCCTGGTAAGATAGTTCCACTACCTTACGAGTATGTAGCTAAAGTTTAATACTTGCATATATGTTAAAAAGACTGATAGGATTTATTCCTATCAGTTTTTTTATTAAAAAAATATAATTTTATATGGTAATTATAATCTTTTACTTTGAATAAGATTTATACTATACTTTAAAATTTTTATTAAAATATATAAGTTAAATATAACGAATAACTTCGTATGTATTGTAATTACAATGGAGTTTATGGTTATTTATGTTATAATGTTTTATGATTTAAAAAAATAATTTGAAAATAAATAATTGGGCATAAAAAGTCTCTTCAGTTTTGACAACAAGAGATTGTTTAATTGCAATATATAGATACTGTAAAACAAATTCCTGGAAAAATGCAAAGTAATATACAATTAGGTGGTGGTCTTAATGGAAAATAAAGATGTTTTTAAAGATGCAGTAGATGAAATAAGATCATTAAATTATTTAATATCAGTTATGCAAAATTACAACATAAATTTAAAAAAAGATAATACTGGATATTATACAAATTGTGTATTTCACAATGATAAAACACCAAGCTTGAGACTCAGTGACAAAGGAAATAGAGCTATTTATCGTTGTTTTGGATGTGGGGAGCAAGGAGATATTATAAACTTTATTTGTAAGATGGAAAACCTAGATAATACAACAGCCTTAAGGAAAGCTTATGACATCTTAGGTAGAGAGTTGAAGTACAACACTATTAGCGACAATAAAGTAGAAAAATTTAAAAGTTTTATAAAAATAAACCAGTCAACAATAATAAAAAACAAAGAAACTTATAATTTAGAAGAAATTTATATTTACTTTGATGAAGATAAAAAGCCATTATATTGTAAAATAAAATATAAAAACTCATTTGGTAAAAAGCATTTTATAACAAAGTCTTTAATAGAAATGGACATAGGTTATAAATATGGAGAGCATAAAGATTTTGAGCAATGCAAAAAAGTCCTTTATAATTTAGTAGAAATAAAAAAAGCCATCTCAAAAGATGATTGGATATTCTTTGTTGAAGGTGAAAAAGACGTGGAAACTTTAAGAAAAATAAATTTACACGCCACAACTATTTACACAAAAAAATGGCAAAATTCATATGATGAAGATTTAAGAAATGCTAAAATAGTTTTCATGGGAGACAGCGGAAGATCAGGACAAGAATTTAAAAACTTTATAGTAGAAAAACTAAAAAAATGCTGTAAAGGACTAAAAATAATAGATTTGCCAGGAATTGAGAAAATAGGTAATGGAAAAAACAAAGATGTTACAGATTGGTTAGAATCTGGCAAAACAACCAAGGAACTTTTACAAGTAGTAAAAAAATCTTTAAATATATTAGATAAAAATACCCTACAACAAGATGAAAATGGAATATATGAAATTGTAGATAAAATAGAAAATGAAGAGGTAAAAGAAAGTAGACGTTATCTAACAAACTTTCAAATAATAGATGTTACATTATATAGAAATAAAGATAATAATGATCAAATCATAAAGTTTAATCTTAAATCAAATCATAGACAGTCAATTATTGAAGCAGATGCCAGAGAATGTTTTTCTGATGTGAGAATTTTTAGAAGAAACCTAGGAATTGATTATATTTTTTATGGAGAAATACGAGACTTAATGAAACTTAAACAATGGATTATAAATTACTTCATTAAAGAAGATGTACCTATATTTACAAGAACAGGAATAAGAAAAATAGATGATGAGTATGTTCTTGTTACAAATAAGGGTATATTAAAAGCCAATGGAGACTTTGATACTAGAAGAAAAGCAATAAATACAATTCATAATATTGATTTTACTAACCTTAATATTTTAAATAAAGATGAATCAGAAAGATTAAGTAAACACTTGTTTAATTTTAATTCAAAGGAAAATATATATAATACTCTAGGCCTTGGTGTTGCAAATATATTAAATACTTTTGCTAGAGAGTCTTCCATGGATAATTTGCCAATACTTAAAGTCTTGGGAGAAAGTAAAAGTGGTAAAAGTAAAGTCCTTAAAATTTTAAGGCTATTATTTAACGACACAAATGCAGGAATGAGTTTATCTGTATCAACAGACTTTGAACTGCTTAAATCCTTTGATGAAACTTATTTACCTATATTTTTAGATGATATGAAAATTTCAAAAGTAAGTAATTGTAAAATAAATTTCCTATCTAATCATATTCCTTCTATTACAGAAGGGTACGAAAATACCAAAGTAACTGAAAACTTAAATTTGCAGAAATTTGCTTATAATGCATCTTTAATAATTTCAGGAGACGAAGAAATTCAAGAAACTACTGTAAAAAGTAGATCAAATATAGTATGGTATGCCATAAGCAATTTCACTAGAGAAGGAAAAGAATCTGTAGAGTTTTTATGTAATGGTGAAGAGGGAAAAGAATTGCTTAGAAGATTTTCAAAGAGTTTATACTTGAGAGTTTTAAATTATTATATTGATGGAGCATTTGATAATGAGTATTTAGTAACAAGATTTAAATATGATTTTGATGAAAAACTATCCTTAAGTAATTCAAGGGAAATAAATACAGCCACATATACAATGATGGGTCTAGAACTTATATATAATACCTTTGAATCTTTGGGCGTTGAGATGAATAAGATAATTAATTTGAAAGAGGCGTCTGATATAATCATTAACAACTTGAAATTAAATGTATTGGAAGAAAATCAAAATGGCTTTAAGAGTGATTACTAAAAAGTATTTGAAGATATTAATAATTTAATTTACATACCAGATAGAAAAATAAGATTAGAAGAAAATGTTCATTATAAGATTTTATCCAATAATATTCATATAGCTTTTGATTTTAAGACCATTTATGATAAATTAAACAACTACTACAAACGATATAAAAATGACAGGGAAAAACTTTTAAATTAAAATACTTTCACTAAAATGATAAGCAAATCAGCATACATTGCAGACTTGGATCCAAAAAAACATTATAAAGCAGTGAAAATAAAAGCTTTAATAGAAGATAAAAATGGTCTTCCAGATTATATTATAAAAAATAAAATGATGTTTATCTTAAAAATGGATGAAGTTAGAAAACTTGAAATGGATAACATACTCCCATTGAATAATAATGGAGACGAATTGTAGTCAATATTAAATAAAAGTAAAAAAGTTAAATTTGAAGATGGTCAACGTAACTAATGAATGTTGAAAATTAAATTTTATATAATAAAATTTGTTGAAATAAAGGTTTTTTTACTTACTTATTGAATTTATATATAAGTTGTTCAATAAGGAGGAGTAGAAAATGAAATGTATAATTAGTTTTAAAGAACTTTATGGTAAGGAACTAGAAAAGTATGAAGTAGAAGGAAAACACTCTGGTGACGTATTACAAGCAATGGAAAACAAACTTTGTAGTGAAGTTGCACCATATAATACTTATTCATTAAAAAACTGCAAAAATATTGACAAGAAAGCTAGCAAGAAAACACTTCATTTTAAGGATAATGAAGGTAATATATTAAGTTATGTTATGGAAATCTTAGATGCACGATATTTGAAAAAGAATATATAAATATATAATTTAAATGGAAACAAAAGACTGATTTGTAAATCAGTCTTTTTTATTTATGACTTATCAAAAAATATATATAAAGGTGTCATAACTTATACTTATTGACACTTTTATTTTATATAAGTTATTATAATGTATAAAAGAGTATCAAAATATAGTGTCAAAAGGTAACTATATTTTCAATATAATTACTAGAAAATAGAAAGGATAAGAAATGATATACGGATATTGTAGAGTTAGTTCAAGAAGCCAGTTAGATAATAACTCATTAGAGATGCAAGAAAGAGAAATTTCAGAGAGATATGAAAATGCAGTTATTTATAAAGAACAAATTAGTGGAATTAAATCTCATAGACCTGTTTTTAATGAAATATTAGGCAAACTAAAAAAAGGAGATACTTTAGTTACTACAAAGTTAGACCGGTTATGTAGAAGTACAAAGGAAGGATTAGAGATTATTAAGAATTTACAAGAAAGAGAAATCAATATACATATATTAAATATGGGACTTATAGAAAATTCTCCCATGGGTGACTTAATAATTACATGTCTTCTTGCCTTTTCTCAGTTTGAAAGATCCATGATCGTTGAGAGAACTTCAGCTGGTAAGGAATTGGCTAAAATAAGTGATGATTACAGAGAAGGAAGACCTAAAAAGTTTACTAAAAAACAAATTTCACATGCTTTAAAATTGCTAGAGAGTCATTCATATAAAGAAGTAGGACTTATGACTGGTATATCAAAGAGCACTTTGATTAGAGCTAAAAGGCAACGCGAAAGTATTGAAAAATAAATAATATAATTAACCAATTGTAAAACCAATTGTTAAACAATTTGTTTGTAAAATGAAAAATCTATGGTTTTAATGTAATTGATCCTATGAAACCTATAATTATTTATAATCATAGCTATAGTAATGTTTTTTTACAAATCCCTTTTATTCTGATATAAAGATATAATAGATTTCGTTTTATTAAATCAAGAAAAAGCTAGCACTGCATATAAAATATAAATTAGAAATATAGATTTAATAATAAAAAAGTAGGACACAAGGTCCTACTTTTTTTTCTTTTTTCTGCCTCTTGTCTCAACTTTTTTTTCTACTTTTCTTTTCTTACTATTTACTTCGTATTCTTTTGCTTTTTCATTTATATTAAAATCATGTGGTAAATTTACTTTTGTAGTTTTTAAAGGCTCTTTTATTATACTCATAAGAATTTTATTTACTGTAGTATTTTTCTCAAAAGCTATGGCCTTTAATAAATCTAAATCGTCCTTCTCAAAGTAAACACTCATAGGAACTTTTTTATTAGTTGTGCTTTCTTTTTCTATTTGTAATAAATTTAAATCATCTTTTTCAAAAGTGTTTTTTACTATATTATTTACCTTAGATTTATAGTCTTTTTTTGTTAAAATTAATTCTTCTTTTTTGTCATCTTTTAAAAATTTATCTAGTCCCACTATAACACATCCCTTTCTTTTAATTCATTAATAACTTCCTTAAATTCCTCTCTAACTTTATGAGATTTTTTTATTTTTCTGCAATAATCATCTATGTCTAATTTAGAAAGAATTGCATTTTTTATCACTGTTGTATCAGATATTTTTGAATTAATTAAGTCTTTTTTTATGTGCTCAAATTCATTTAATTTTTCCAAAAATATATCGCCAGTAGAGAGTTTTCTTGAAGTATAAGAGTTTATAACTACAGCTCTTTTTGCCATATTTTCCATTTCCATATCTTCAAGATCTTGATTGTATTTTAAGTAAAATAGCTCACAGCCTCTAATACTTGCTATATCTTGATAAGCAATAGGAGTTATGATTGAATCAGAACAAAGCATAAAGTTTCTGGCAATCAAATCATATGATGGTGATAAGTCTACAAATATGTAGTCATAGTCACTCAAAGCATTCACATTGGATTTGAACCATCTCCACACTGATTTTTCACGATTTGTTTTTGTAGTTAAATATTCACTAAGTACAGATAATGATAAATCTGAAGGGATTATATCTATGTTTTTGTATCTTTCGCAAGGTGATTTTATTATTAATTCTTCTGCACTTAAATTATCAGCTAGTCCATCAAACATAGTTTTGTCACTATGTGAAACTTTGTATAGAAACTGAGTTAAGTTAGCCTGTGTATCTGCATCTATAATTAAAATGCGAGACCCTTCTTTGCTAAGAGCTATAGCACTTAAAATTGTTAGAGTGGTTTTTCCTACTCCACCCTTTACATTGAAAAAACTTACTATCTTCAC